>NZ_CP115465.1:0-40000 GCF_027912535.1 Brevundimonas sp. NIBR11
ATGGGGGGCTTGGCGTTGGCGAACATGACGGACCCGGACCGGATCTGGAACGAGGCCTCTGTGCGCCTCCGAGCGGAAATCGGCGACGGTCCGTTCAGCTCGTATATCGCGCCGTCGGCGGTGCGGGTGGACGGGGCCGGCCAGCTGATCCTTGTGACCCCGACCGGCTATGCGCGCGATTGGGTGCGCAAGAATGCGCTCCGCCGTCTAAACGAGCTGTGGCTCGGCCTGGATGGCCTGTCGCGCCGTCTGGAGGTCCGTTGCCGCGCCGAGGTGGGGTCGGTCCCCCCGGCCTCCGCAGTGGCCCTTCAAGCCCTCT
This sequence comes from Brevundimonas sp. NIBR11, assembly GCF_027912535.1. Classification (NCBI taxonomy): domain Bacteria; kingdom Pseudomonadati; phylum Pseudomonadota; class Alphaproteobacteria; order Caulobacterales; family Caulobacteraceae; genus Brevundimonas; species Brevundimonas sp. NIBR11. The sequence continues at coordinate 320 of NZ_CP115465.1, forward strand.
CCGCCGCCCCGGGCGAGCTGCCGGTGGCCGCGACCGTGCCACCGGTTACCGACGGCGCCCGCGCCGTGCGTGCGGCCGGTCTGCAGGAGCGCCTGACCTTCGACAGCTTCGTGGAGGGTCAGGGCAATGCCTTCGCCTTGGCCATCGCCAAACAGACGGCCAGCTGGGCCGACGGCCACTTCAACCCGATCTTCTTCTGCGGGCCCTATGGCTACGGCAAGACGCACCTCCTGAACGCCATCGCCTGGGAGGCACAGCGCCTGCGCCCCGACGCCAAGGTCGTCTACCTGACCGCCGAACGCTTCCTGTCGACCTTCGTGAAGGCGATGCAGGATCGGTCGACCGCCGCCTTCAAGGAGAGCCTGCGGAGCGCCGACATGCTGCTGCTGGACGACGTCCAGTTCGTGGGCGGCAAGGCCTCGACCCAGGAAGAACTGCTGTCGACCCTGACAGCCCTGATCGAGGACGGCAAACGCATCGTCCTTTCGGCCGACCGCCCGCCCATGGCCCTGACCGAGGTCGAGCCGCGCCTGCGCAGCCATCTGGCCGCGGGCCTGACCTGCCCGGTCGAGCCCGCCGACCGCGCCCTGAAGATCGCCGTGGCCGAGAACCGTCTGGCCGCCTTCGCCCGCATGGGGCTGGTTCAGGGCGAGGCCCCGCGCGACGTGCTGGAACAGGTGGTCGATCGCACCCCCGGCTCGGTGCGCGAGCTGGAAGGCGCCGTGAACACCCTGGCCGCCGCAGCAGGATCGCGGCTGTCGTCGCTGGGCGTGGAAGAGACCCTGACGCTTCTGGGCTCGGCCCTGCGCGGCGGTCCCGAGCGCCGCATCACCGTGGACGAGATCCAGAAGACGGTGGCCGAGCATTTTAACATGAAGCAGGCGGACCTGCTCTCGGAGCGCCGCACCCGCGCCGTGGCCCGTCCGCGCCAGATCGCCATGTGGCTGTGCAAACAGCACACGACCCGCTCCTATCCCGACATCGGCCGTCGCTTCGGCGGGCGGGATCACACGACCGTCCTGCACGGCGTGCGCAAGATCGAGGAGCTGATGCCCCAAGACGATCAGATCGCCCGAGACGTCGAGGCGCTGACGCGCAAACTGCGGGGGTGATTTCGGCGGTCCTGGCGGTCTCTGCGAAGGGCGTCTTCAACTGCAAAAACACAGCCCTGTTCAACCGCCAACGGGGCTGAGAGGGCAGGCAGACGTCGCAAAGGCTGCCGACCCCCCCTTGGTATGACAGTGGGCTAGTGCACCGACCCGTCCGTGACCCGGTGATACGGGTAGCGATCGCGGATGTTCGGCCCGAAGAATCGGCCCTTGGACGGGGCGCGGCGGAAGTCGTCGGCGGCCTCGGGCGGGACGTCCTCGTACTGATAGATCGCGCCCGAGACGAAGGTCACCGTCAGGCGGCGGCGTCCTTCGTCGTAGTGGAAGCGGCGGATGACGCTGGACGGCATCAGGGGTTCAGAGCGTGAGCTCGCCCTCGTCCTCGCCATCCCAATAGGCGATACGGTTGGCGTGGGCCTTGATCAGGACCAGGCCGGGGGTCTCGACCCCTTGCGGGAACCAGCGGTCCAGACCTTTGGTCCAGTGGGCCTCGAACTGGGCCTTGTCGCGGATCAGTTCGGCTGTCGCCTCGACGGCGATGAAGATGCCCGGCTTGCCCAGCAGTCCCTTGTCGCCCGCCAGGGTCAGGCCGACGTTCGGATCGGCCGCAATGTCGGCGACCATCCCCGTGTCCTCGGTCGTGAAGAACCAGCTGTCGCCGTCGTAGTCGACCTCGCCGTTGTTGCTCATCGGCCGCGAGGTCATGACCCCGCCGGCGGTGCGGGTCGTCAGCATGGTGAAGTCGATGGCGCGCATCTTCTTCGACAGCTCTTTGAGGATCAGTTTCATCGGGGGTCCTTTCGTTGCCCCGACCAAACCCCTGACGCCGCAGGACGATCCCGCGTTAGGTCCGCGCGGGAATCTTCAGCCCGCGCTGGACCGCCGGTCGGGCCAGGCACCGTTCGACCCAGGCCGGGACCGCTTTCAGTGAGCCATAGTCCACCAGCTCTCCCGCCTCGTAGAAGGTCACCAGATTGTTGATCCAGCCGATTAGCGAGACGTCGGCGATGGTGAAGTCGTCGCCCATGATGAAGGCGCGGTCCTTCAGCCGGTCCTCCAGCACGCCCAGCAGGCGTTTGCTTTCGGCGACGTAGCGATCGCGCGGACGCTTGTCCTCGTAGTCCTTGCCCGCAAATTTGTGGAAGAAGCCGACCTGTCCGAACATCGGACCCACGGCCCCCATCTGCCAGAAGACCCACTGCAGCGTCTCGTAGCGGGCGGCCGGAGCGGCCGGGATCAGTTTGCCGGTCTTGTCGGCCAGATAGACCAGGATCGCCCCGGATTCCCACAGACCCATCGGCTTTCCACCCGGGCCGTCGGGATCCAGGATGGCCGGGATCTTGCCGTTGGGGTTCAGCGACAGATAGTCGGGCGTCCAGGTCTCGTTCTTCATGATGTCCACCAGGTGGACCTCATATGGCAGGCCGGTCTCCTCCAGCATGATGGAGGCCTTGACCCCGTTCGGCGTCGGCAGGCCGTAGTACTGCAGGATCGTGGGATCCTTGGCCGGATACTGGTTCGTGATGGGGAAGGCGGAAAGATCGGCCATGGGACACCGCACCGGTTGCTGATGCCCGTGATGTCGGGAGCGATCCGCGCCCCTGCAAGGGTCAGTCCGGCTCGCGCTCGCCGACTTCCTCGGGGCGGACGGCCAGAACCCAGCCGTCGGCGAGGTGAAGCTCCGGCACGGCCTCTCGGGTGAAGGGCAGGTACCAGGTGGGGCCGCCGGCGGCCGGGGCGATCTCCAGCATGTCGTCGGCGCCGAAATTCTGGACCGCCTTGACCGTCCCCAGCACCACGCCCGCCGGATCGCGGGCCTCCACCCCGATTAGGTCGGCGAGATAGAACTCGTCCTCCTCCGGCGCCGGGAAGGCGTCGCGCGGAACGTAGAGCTTCAGATTGCGCAGCGCGTCCGCCTCTTCCTTGGTGGCGATCTCCTTCGCCCGGCCCACCACGCCGTCCTTGGTCGCGCGCGCCTGGGTCAGGGTCAGGCCATGCGAACCGTCGGCCCGCAGCAGGGGCCCATAGTCGGTCAGGGCCAGAGGGTCGGCCGTATAGGCGGTGATCCGCACCTCGCCCTTCACGCCGAAGCCGCCGGCGACATGCCCGACGAGAATGAGTTTCCGATCGTTCGCCATGGCGGCTTCTCCCTCGATCCGCTCTGGATAGCAGAAGGGCGGCGTCCGAACCGAACGCCGCCCTCCGTCATCTCAAAAGACGAAAGCCTTAGGCCTCGGTCTTGTCTTCTTCGGCGGCGCCTTCGGCCGGAGCCTCTTCGACGTTCACTGCAGCCGAGCCTTCGGTGTCGGCGGCCGGAGCCTCCTCAGCCGGGGCGTCCTCGGCCGGAGCGGCGGCGGCGGCGGCCGCAGCAGCAGCGGCTTCTTCCTTGGCGCGGGCGGCGGCCTCAGCGGCCTCGATCTTGGCGGCGGCTTCGGCCTCGGCGCGGTCGGCTTCGCGCTGGGCGCGCTCGGCCAGACGTTCCTGGGCCTTCTTGCCCGGGGCGCCCTTGTTCGGGTTGTTCGACTGCGTCCACTTGACCTTGCCGGCCAGGGCTTCGTCCTGGCTCTGCGAGATGAAGCGGGCGACGCGGTCGGTCGGCTGCGCGCCCTTGGCGAGCCATTCCGAGATGCGGTCGGCCTTCAGGGCGACGCGCGGCTTGTCGCCATCCTTGGGCAGCATCGGGTTGTAGGAGCCGACGCGCTCGATGAACTTGCCGTCGCGCGGAGCGTGCGAGTCGGCGACGACGATGTAGTAGTAGGGGCGCTTCTTGGCGCCGCCGCGGGCCAGACGAATCTTCAGCATTTCAGTCTTCTTTCTTAGGGATCGGATTATTTCTTCGGAGGGAAACCGGGCAGGCCCGGAAGGCCTCCCGGAAGTTGTCCGCCGCCCAGGCCCGCGATGCGGTCCTGAAGGGCTTTCAATTCGTCGGCCGAGGGTTCCGGCATCTTGCCGCCGCCCATCGCCTTCAAACGGTTGAGGTCGGGGCCGCCCATGCCAGGCGCGCCGCCGCCGCCGAGACCGCCCAGCATGGCGGCCATCTGCTGCATCTTCTTCGGACCGCCCTTGGACATGGACTTGACCATGTCAGCCATCTGACGGTGCTGTTTGAGCAGGCGATTGATGTCCTGGACCTCGACGCCCGCGCCGGCGGCGATGCGCTTGCGGCGGCTGGCGTTCAGCAGGTCGGGCTTCTTGCGCTCGGCCTTGGTCATCGAGGAGATGATGGCTTCCTGACGCAGGATCATGCGGTCGTCGATGCCCGATTCCGCCATCTGGTTCTTCATCTTGGCCACGCCGGGCAGCATGCCCATGATGCCCTGAAGACCGCCCATCCGCTTCATCTGCTGCAGCTGGGCGGCGAGGTCGTTGAGGTCGAACTGGCCTTTGGCCAGTTTGCGCGCCATGGCCTCGGCCTTGGACTGGTCGAGCTCCTGGGAAGCCTTTTCGACCAGGGCGACGATGTCGCCCTGACCCAGGATCCGGCCGGCGACGCGGCGGGCGTCGAAGACCTCCAGCGCGTCGACCTTCTCGCCCGCGCCCATGTATTTGATCGGCAGGCCGGTGACGGCCCGCATCGAAAGCATGGCGCCGCCGCGACCGTCGCCATCGATCCGCGTCAGGATCAGGCCGGTCAGGGGCAGGCGGTCGTGGAAGGCCTTGGCGGTGCGGACCGCGTCCTGGCCCGTCAGACTGTCGGCGACCAGAAGGGTCTCGACGGGCTTGGAGATATCGGCGACCTCGGCCACCTCGTTCATCAGCCCCTCGTCGAGGGTGATGCGGCCGGCGGTGTCGAGGATCAGGACGTCGAAGCCCTGAAGCTTGGCCGATGTCAGGGCGCGGCGGGTGATCTGGACCGCACTCTCGCCCGCCACGATCGGCAGGGTGGTGACCTCGATCTGTTTGCCGAGGGTGGCCAGCTGTTCCATGGCGGCCGGACGACGCGTGTCCAGCGAGGCCATCATGACCTTCTTGCGATCGAACTTGGTCAGGCGCAGCGCCAGCTTGGCCGAGGACGTCGTCTTGCCCGAGCCCTGCAGGCCGGCCATCAGGATGACGGCGGGCGGGGCGGCGTTCAGGTTGATCGGGGTCGGCTCTTCGCCGCCCAGCATCTCGACGAGGCCGTCATAGACGATCTTGACAACCTGATCGGCCGGCTTGACCGAGCGGATGACCTCTTCGCCCGTCGCCTTTTCGGTGGCGAAAGCGATGAAGTCCTTGACGACCGGCAGGGCGACGTCGGCCTCCAAGAGGGCCACGCGCACTTCGCGCATCGCCTCGGAGACGTCCTTTTCGGACAGGGCGCCGCGGCCGGTGATCCGGTCGAAGACGCCTGTCAGCCGCTCGTTCAGAGCCTCGAACATACAAACCTCATTTGGGCGGTCGAACCGTGCTCCATAGCGAAACGACCTCTGGCGACGATCACGTCGGCAGAGGGTTCTCGCCATCCTCGTCCACTCTTGTTGCGCTATCGCTCGGCTCGCGGAGCCTCACTGCTTGAGCGCAGAAGATGGGGTCGTGATGGTGGAGACGCAGGTTCAATTGCGCCGGAAGGCGCGGCTTATGAGGGAAAAGCGGCGGTTTGTCGACTCTGCGACGGACCGCACTTTCCGTTTCAGCGTTGGCTTTGGGATGGCCCGGCGGGAAACCGCTGATACGGTCACGCTTCACAGCCTCCCCGCTGCACGAGACGCTCCCATGCCCGCACCCGAACCCGCCGCCGACGACCGCCTGCGCGAGGAGGTGCGGCTGCTCGGCAAGCTGCTGGGCGAGGTGATCCGCGACGAGGGCGGTCAGGACCTCTACGACCGGATCGAGGCCGTCCGTGTCGCTTCGGTCGGTTACCACCGCCACGCGGGCGCCAAGGGGTCGGCCGAGCTGGAGCGGTTGCTGAATCAGCTGTCGCTGGAGGATGCGGTCGGGCTGGCGCACGGGTTCGCCGTCTTCTCGCTTCTGGCCAATGTCGCCGAGGACCGGGCCGGCAAGCGGCGCGCGCGGATGCAGACCGCCGAGGGCGCGCGACCCGACACGCCAGAAGGGGCCTTGGCGCGGCTGAACGCGGCGGGGCGGACGGTCGACGAAGCGCGGGACCTGTTGTCCGAGGCTCTGATCTCGCCAGTGCTGACGGCCCACCCGTCGGAGGTGCGGCGCAAGAGCGTTCTGGACCGGATCGCGACGGTGTCGGACCTGCTGGACGCCTGCGACCGCGACGACTTGGCCTGCGCGCCCGACGTCATGATCAGCGGCCTGCGGCGCCAGACGGTGATCCTCTGGGCCACACGGCTGGTGCGGACGACCGGACTGGTGGTGCAGGACGAGATCGACACGGTGGTGTCCTTCCTGGAGCGGGTCTTCCTCAAGGTCGCGCCCGAGCAGCTGATCGACTGGCGCAAGCGTCTGGACGCGCCAGAGCTCAAGCCTTTCATCCGCATCGGCGCCTGGGTCGGCGGCGACCGGGACGGCAACCCCAATGTCGACGCCGCCGCGCTGCGGGCCGCCTTCGCCACCCCCGCCAAGGCGGTGATGCGGCATTATCTGGAGGCGGTGAACGTGCTGGGCGCCGAACTCAGCCTGTCGGGATCGCTGGCCGCGATCAGCCCGGCGCTGAAGGCGCTGGCCGACGGATCGGGCGATGAGTCTCCGCACCGCGCCGACGAGCCCTATCGCCGGGCGCTGAGCCAGATCTACGCCCGGCTGTCGGCGACGCACCCGATCCTGACCGGACAGACCGCGCCGCGACCGGCGCCGTTCGCCGCGCCCCCTTACGCCGGTCCCGGAGAGTTTCGCGCCGATCTGGCGGTGCTGCACGACAGTCTGGTCGCCAGCCACGGACAGGTCTTCGCCGACGACGGCCTGTCGCGCCTGATCGCCACGGTCGACGTGTTCGGCTTCCATATGGCGACGCTGGATTTGCGCCAGAACTCGGACGTCCATGAACGCGTGGTCGGCGACCTGCTGAGGGTGGCCGGGGTCTGCCCCGACTATACCGCCCTGGATGAGGAGGCGCGCATCGCTCTCCTGGCTGCTGAGTTGGCCGCGCCGCGCCTGCTGTTCAGCCCCTATGCGACCTACGACCCGGAGACGCTGAAGGAGCGGGCCATCCTGCTGGCGGCGGCCGAGGCGCTCAGGATGTTCGGGCCGGACGCCATCCGCACCCATATCGTGTCCAAGACCGACGCGGCGTCGGACATGCTGGAGGTCTATCTGCTGCTGAAGGAGGTCGGTCTCTATCGGCCCGAGGCGCCCGGCGAATGCCCGATCCAGGCCGCGCCCCTGTTCGAGACCATCGACGACCTGCGCGCCGCCAAGCCGACCCTGGAGCGCCTGTTCAAGGAGCCGTCCGCCCTTGCCGTCGCCAAGGCGCGCGGGGTCCAGGAGGTGATGATCGGCTATTCCGATAGCAACAAGGACGGCTCCTACCTGACCTCGACCTGGGAACTGCACGAGGCGTCCCGCGCCCTGTTGTCGGTGACCCAGGCCGCCGGCCTGCGCCTCCAGCTGTTCCATGGCCGAGGCGGGGCGGTCGGGCGCGGCGGCGGGTCGAGCTTCGCCGGGGTCCTGTCACAGCCGACGGGCACGGTCGCGGGTCGGATCCGCATCACCGAACAGGGCGAGGTCATCGCCAACAAGTATGGCGAGCCCGACGTCGCCCGCCGCAACCTCGACGCCCTGACCGCCGGGACCCTGATCGCGTCCCTCGCCCCGCCGCCGGACGAGGCGATGACGCAGAAGCACGGTGAGACGGCCTCGGCCCTGTCGGTCGCCTCCATGGCCGCCTATCGGGCCCTGGTCTACGAGACACCGGGCTTCGTCGACTATTTCCGCGCCGCGACCCCGATCAACGAGATCGCCGAGCTGAAGATCGGCTCGCGCCCGACCTCGCGGTCGAAGTCGATGGCCATCGAGGATTTGCGCGCGATCCCCTGGGTGCTCAGCTGGTCGCAGAGCCGGGTCATGCTGCCGGGCTGGTTCGGCTTCGGCTCGGCCGTCGCGGGCCAGGACATGGCCGAGCTTCGGGACATGGCCAGGGAGTGGCCCTTCTTCCGGACCCTGGTCCAGAACATGGAGATGATCATGGCCAAGTCGGACATGACCATCGCCCGCCGCTACGCCTCCCTCGTGCCAGACCAGGCGCTGGCGGCGACCATCTTTGGCGCGTTGCGGGCCGAGTGGGAGCGGACGCGGGACGCCGTCCTGGCCATCACCGGTCAGGACGACCTGCTGGGCGGCCAACCGGAGCTGGACCGTCTGATCCGGCTGCGCATGCCCTATGTCGAGCCGCTGAACCATGTGCAGATCGAGCTGATCCGGCGCAGGCGCGCGGGCGACGACGATCCGCTGGTCCGGGAGGGCATCCTGCTGGCCATCAACGGGGTGGCGGCGGGTCTGCGCAACAGCGGCTGACCGCAACGGCTCCGCTTCATGGCGACGATTTCATCAAGCGTCGCTTTTCGGCCCCGAGTTTCTCACGGCGGAGAAACATTGGGCCTGCATTTCTTGGGGGTCGCCGACAAGAGCGACGAACTCAGGAGTGCCCGACATGATCCGTTTCGCCGCCGCCTCGGCCGCCCTCGCCGTGGCCATCCTTTCCGCCGGCGCCGCCAGCGCCGCCTCCAGCTACCGCATCGCCATCGGCGACCTCGACCTGTCCACACCCCGGGGCGCGGCGACGTTCGACCGACGCATCCGAGGTCTGGCCGAGACCGCCTGTTTGTCCGGCGGGCCGCTGGACCAGGCCCGGTGCCGCACCGATTTCCGCCGGGAGGCCTTCAACCAGTTGCCACAGGCCTATCGGGACGATTACGCCCGGGCCCGCTCCAGCCGGGTCGTGGTCCGCACGTCTGACGCGCAGCGCTGATCCCAAGACCTAACGTGGGGTGCGGCTCAGAAAAAGCGCCGCCCGTTCATGGGTTTGAAGCGATTTGTCGGTAGGACGACAGTCCAACCTGGCAGTCCGCATGACCGAACACACTCCCGAGACCGAGTCCGACGGCATCGCCCTGGCGGCGCTGGAAAGCTCCGGCGCGGGCTGGTGGCGCATCCTCGATGTGGAGACGGCCTGGTGGTCGCCGCGCATGTACGAGCTTTTCGGCCGGAAGGCCGAGGACGGCGTGCCGAGCATTCAGGAGCTGTACAAGCTCTACCACCCTGACGACGCCACCCTGGCGGCCCGATCGATCATGAGCCTGTTCCGGTCCGATGAGCCGGTAAGCCTGCGCTATCGGGCCGTGCATCCCTCGGGCGAGGTGCGTCAGCATCTGACCTGGGGTCGGCGCCAGCCGCCGGATGATCAAGGGCGCCGCTGGCTCGTCGGCATGGTCCTCGACATCACCGACCAGGTCGATGACGAGCACCTGATCGAGGACAAGCGCGCTTTCCGGTTCGTGGCGGATCACACGTCCGACATGGTGGTGCGTCACCGCATGGGCGTGGGCATCACCTATGTGTCTCCCGCATCGCATGCGGTGCTGGGATATTCGCCTGCCGAGATGCTCGGCAGAGAGCCGGCCAGTCTGGTTCACCCGGACGACGTCCAGCGCATCCGGACCCTGTTGGCCGACCGTATCGCGCGCCGGGAAACGGTCTCTACCGCCGGCTATGAATATCGCGGCATCCACAAGGATGGGCATGAGGTCTGGCTGGAGGCCAACCCTCGCCTGGTCGTCAACGGCGCCGGCGAGATGACCGAGATCGTCGATGTCGTGCGCGACATCACGGCCCGCAAGCAGGCAGAGGCCGAACTGCATGCCGCTCGCATCGGGGCCGAGGCGGCATCGCGGGCCAAGAGCGAGTTCCTGGCCAATATGAGCCATGAGCTGCGTACGCCCCTGACGAGCATCTTGGGCTTCTCGCGCCTGATCGGGGCCGGCGGCGGACTGTCGGAGGGGGACCGGGGCTATCTCGACCTGATCCGCAGCGCGGGCGAGACCCTGCTGACCGTGGTCAACGACATCCTGGACTTCTCCAAGCTGGAGGCCGGCGCCCTATCGCTGGATCCGGAGCCCTTTTCGGTCGCTGCGCTGGGCGAAGGCGCGACCGCCCTGCTGCGCGAACAGGCCGAGGCCAAGGGGCTGACGTTAACGTGCGAGGTGGACGACGACGCGCGGTTGACCGGCGACGTGACGCGCCTGCGTCAGGTGCTGTTGAACCTGCTCAGCAATGCGGTGAAGTTCACGGCCTCGGGCTCGGTCCGGCTGACGATGACCACCGACGGTCGGGCGGACGGCACGACGTTGCTTCAGGTCAGCGTGACCGATACGGGCTGCGGTCTGGATCCGGCCCATATCGACCAGATGTTCGACCGCTTCACCCAGGCGGACGGATCGGTGTCGCGCAAGTTCGGCGGCACGGGTCTGGGTCTGGCGATTTCGCGCCGGTTGTTGGACATCATGGGCGGCGAGATCGGCGCGAGCAGCGATGGGGCGACCGGCTCGAGCTTCTGGTTCCGCGTGCCTCTGGCGACGACGCAGACCGAACAGACCGAGAGCGACGAACAGGCCGGCGCCGCGCTGGAGCGTCCGCTGCGCGTTCTTCTGGCCGAGGACAATCCGGCCAACCAGACCCTTATAGCGGCCCTGCTGGGGTCCATGGATGTGGCGCTGGACATGGTCGAGAACGGCGAAGAGGCCGTGCGCGCCGCGGCCTCCACCGCCTATGACCTGATCCTGATGGACATGCAGATGCCCCTCATGGATGGGCCTGCGGCGACGCGCGCGATCCGCGCCTCGGGCGACCTGACGCCCGTCGTCGCCCTGACCGCCAACGTCCTGCCCGAACAGATCGAACAGTGCCGCGCGGCCGGGATGCAGGGCCATGTCGCCAAGCCCATCGACCCGCGCGCCCTGATGGCGGCGCTCTCCGAATACGCCCGTCCAGCGCACGAAAAAGCCGCCGCAGCGTAAGCAGCGGCGGCTTCGTCTTTATCGACTGAGGCCTACGAGACCGGGAAGCCCCGGACGCGCAGCAGGGCGGCGACGTCGGGGTCGCGACCGCGGAAGGCGCGGTAGGCGTCGCCCCGGTCCGTGGTGTTGCCCGGCGCCAGGATGATCGACTTGAAGCGGCCGCCGATGTCCGGATCGAACACGTCGCCCGACTGTTCGAAGTAGGCCCAGGTGTCGGCGTCCATCACTTCCGACCACAGGTAGCTGTAGTAGCCGGCCGAGTAGGCGTCGGACGTGAACAGGTGATTGAACTGCGGCAGGCGGTGCCGCATCACGATCTCATGAGGCATGCCCAGACGGGCCAGCGAGGCCTTCTCGAAGGCGTCGATGTCGGTCGGCGGCGTCGCTTGGGTGTGCAGGTCCATGTCGACCAGGGCCGACGACAGATAGCTGACCGTTGCATAGCCCTGGTTGAAGGTGGCCGAAGCCTGAACCTTGTCGACCAGGGCCTGAGGCATGGCCTCGCCGGTCTGATAGTGCTTCATGAAGCGGTCCAGGATCGGACGCGACAGCACCCAGTGCTCATGCACCTGCGACGGATACTCCACGAAGTCGCGCGGCGTGTTGCCGTACGACGGGTAGGTCACGACCGACGAGAAATAGTGCAGGGCGTGGCCGAACTCGTGGAACAGGGTCTCGGCGTCGTCGAGCGAGATCAGCAGAGGCTCGCCCGCACCGGGCTTGACGAAGTTGTTGTTGTTGGAAGCCAGGATCGGCTTCGATCCATCGAGCGTCGAGAACGACCGGTAGGTGGTCATCCAGGCGCCCGACCGTTTGCCCGCCCGGGCGAAGTCGTCCGTGTAGTAGAGGCCGATCAGGTTGCCTGAGGCCTTGTCGGTGACTTCATACAGCTGGACGTCCGGGTTGAAGACCGGAGCGGTCGACTGGGGCTTGGGCGTGAAGACGAAGCCATACAGGCGCTCGGCCATGTAGAAGGAGGCGTTGCGGACCGCCTGAAGCTCGAAATAGGGCTTCAGCTGGTTCTGATCGAGGTCGTACTTCTGCTTGCGGACCTTCTCAGCGAAATAGAGGTAGTCCCAGGGCTCGATGTCGAAGCCGGCGATCGCCTTCATGTCGGCGACCTCTTCGGCGACGCGCGCCTTGGCCGGTTCCCACACGCGGTTCATCAGCGACTGGGCGGCGGCCGGGGTCTTGGCCATCGTGTCCTGCATCCGCCATTCGGCGTGGTTGCGATAGCCCAGCAGTTTGGCGCGCTGATCGCGCAGACGGACGATCTCGGCGATGGTCGAGTTGGTGTCGTTACGGTCGCCGTTGTCGCCGCGGTTCACGAATTTGCGCCAGACCTGCTCACGCAGGGCGCGGTCGTCGGCGAAGGTCAGGAAGGGATCGACGCTGGAGCGGGTGTTGACGATGACCCAGCCCTGCAGATTGCGCGACTGGGCGGCGGCGCGGGCGGCGGACTTGTTGGAGTCGGGCAGGCCGGCGACGCCGGCTTCGGTCGGAATGACCGTCCAGGTGTTCTCGTCGGCGACGACCTTCTGGCCGAAGGCGGTGAAGGCGTTCGACAGGGCGGTGTTGATCCGACCCAGCTCGGCCTTGCCGGCGGCGTCCAGGTTGGCGCCGGAGCGGATGAAGGCGTCGCGGCGGCGCTCGGCCAGACGCTTCTGCTGGGCGTTCAGCCCGTCGCGATCGGCGTTGTCGGCGACCGTCTTGATGCGCTGGAACAGGGGCTCGTTGAAGGTGATCTCGTCGCCGGCGGCGCTGAGCAGGGGCGAAACTTCGGTGTCCATGGCGTCATAGGCGTCGCCGCCGATGTTTGAGGTGGCCACGCCGTAGAGGTTCGAGGCGCGATCCAGCGGCTCGCCCGCCAGCTCCAGCGCCACGATGGTGTTGGCGAACGTCGGAGGCTCGGGGTTGTTGGCGATGGCGGCGATGTCGGCGCGCTGAAGCTCGATGCCTTCGATGATCGCGGCCTTCAGCTTGGGCGCGGTCATGGCGCTGAAGGGCGGGACGCCATTGTAGGGGCCCATCCAGGGCTGCAGCAGCTCGGCGCGCGGCGTCTGGGCGGGCAGGACGGCCCGGGCGATGCGCGCTTCCTCGGCGACGCTCGCGGGATCGGGCGCGACGAAGGCGGCCGAGCCGCCGCCCGCGCTGGCGCATCCGGCGAGAGCCATCAGGCTCGCGCCTCCGATGAGAAGCTGGCGTCTGTGCATGGGAAAATCCTGTTCATCTGACTTTGCTGAGCGGCACCCTAGGCCTCTGTCGCCTGACCGTCACCTGAACAGCAAGTAATCCCGTTGGACGGGGAAGCAAGGCGACGCTAGAGCACAGGCATGGCAATCGGCGTTTTTGACAGTGGCGTGGGTGGACTGACGGTCCACCGCGAATTGACCCGGCGGTTCCCCGAACGGGACTTCGTCTATCTGGCGGATCAGGCCAATGCGCCGATCGGTTCCAGGACCGGCGAGGAGATCGTCGAGATCACCCGCAACGGCTGTGAGCGGCTGTTCGCGGCGGGAGCCAGCGTCATCGTCCTGGCCTGCAACACGGCCTCGGCCGTGGCTCTGCGTCGTCTGCAACAGACCTGGGTGCCGGAGGCGTCGAAGCGTCACGGGCGGCCGGTCAATGTGCTGGGCATCATTGTCCCGACGATCGAGGCGGCGACGGGCCTGCCCTGGACCTATGAGGCCGAACGGCGAGGCGACAAGGTCGAGGCCATCGACATCACCGGCGTCTTTTGCACCGCCGCGACCGCCATCAGCCGTGTCTACGAGATCGAGATCGACAAGCGGCGCGAGGATCTGGCCGTCTTCTCCGAACCCTGCCCCGGTCTGGCCGGACTGATCGAACTGGGCGCCCCGGCCGAGGAACTGACCGTGGTGATCGGCGACCACGTCGATGCGCTTCGTCGCCGGATCGGCCGTCATCCGGACAAGGCGATCCTGGGCTGCACCCACTATGAGATCGTGGCCGATATCTTCGCCAAACACCTGCCCGAGGGCACGCCGCTGATCCATCAGCCGACGGCGGTGGCCGATGCGCTCGAGCGGTATTTCGAGCGACACCCGGAATACGGCCTGGGCCAGACCGGCCGCCGCACCTTCCTGACCACGGGCAAGACCGGGCCGCAGTCGGATATGGTCAGCCAGTTCTGGGGCGCGCCGCTGAGTTTCGAGGCGGCATAGCAACGCCTGGAGCGCAGACCTCCCGGTCCGCTCTCCCGATGTGTGACCTAGCCCTGAAGCGCCGTCTCGGACGCCGCGATGCGGCTGGCGGCGTGGACCACCGAGGCGATGCGGAGCGCGGTCTGGACCTGGGTGGCGGGGACGCCGTGCTTGCGCAGTTCGCCCTCGTGGGCGTCCATGCACGCGCCGCAGCCGTTGATGGCCGAGACGGCCGTCGACCACAGCTCGAAGTCCATCTTGTCGACGCCCGGATTGCCCAGGACGTTCATCCGCAGCCGGGCCGGGATGGTGGTGTATTCCTGGTTCTTCATCAGGTGCAGCGAGCGGTAGTAGATGTTGTTCATGCCCATGATGGCGGCGGCGGCCTTGGCCGCGTTCATTGCCTCGGGCGACAGCTTCTCGGCGGCGGCGGCCTCGATGGCCTTCACGACTGGCGCGACGCCGACGGCGTGGGCCGAGGCGAGGAAGCAGCCCCACTTCTGCTGGTCGTTCAGCACGGTCTCGGAGGCGAGGGAGCCGAGGTTCAGCGAGATGTCCTTGGCGTAGGCCGGCATCAGGTCGCGCAGGGTGTCGATGGACATTCTTGTACTCCTTCGGAGGCGGCTACCGTTCGCGCCGCGGGCGCTCACTACTTGAGCCGCTTTTGAATCTGGGAAGGGCGGCCGTCGCGCTCAAGTCGCGAGGCTCCGCGAGCCGAGCATAGCGCCCTAAGAAAGTGAGCAGCGAAAAGGCGGCGACGCACGCGCCGCCGCCTTCCACAAACTCAGAGAGCCGCCTTAGGCTGCGAGCGTTTCGCCGCCGACCGGGCGGTTGCAGGCGCACAGTTCGTCGGTCTGCAGGGCGTCGACGACCCGCAGGGTGTCGGCCGGAGCGCGGCCCACATTCAGGTTGGTGACATAGACGTGCTGCACGACATTGTGCGGATCGACGACGAAGGTGGCGCGCAGGGCCACGCCTTCTTCCTCGTTCAGGATGCCGAGCTGGCGCGCGAACTTGCCGCCGTTGTCGGCGAACTGCCAGATCGGCAGCTTCGACAGGTCGGCATGGTCGCGGCGCCAGGCCAGCTTCACGAATTCGTTGTCGGTCGAACCGCCCAGGACGACCGTGTCGCGGTCTTCGAAATCGCGGGCTAGCGAGGCGAACTCGGCGATCTCGGTCGGGCACACGAAGGTGAAGTCCTTCGGATAGAAGAAGATGACCTTCCACTTGCCTTCGAAGCTGTCTTGGGTGACGGCCTCGAAAGCCGAGACGCCGTTTTCTTCGTGCGAGTTGAAGCCCGGCTTCACGCCGGTGATCTTGAATTCAGGCAGCTTTTCGCCAACGCCGAGCATGTTCGTATCCCTTGGACTGATTGTGAATAGGAGCGGCCTGCGGGGGAGGTTGGCCGTCTGCGAGGGGTGAATGCGCGCCTCATCGGTCAAAGTCAAATAGATCATTCGATAGGTAGAGATAGATTTTGTCTATCCTCCTTATATAGAGATCGCCTATCCTACGGCCAAGATTTATCGATTTCCCTTTGATGGAAAAGGCGACCAACCTCCTGACATAACCATCCCAGGGAGGACATCATGATGGACGGTGAAAAGACCTCGAGCCCGATCAGCGACCCGAAGAAGCAGCCGGCCGCCCTGCGGTCCTTGCTGGGTCGGACCAATCGCGACTGGTGGCCGAACCATCTGTCGGTCGACATCCTGCATCAGCAGGGTCGGACCGGCGATCCGATGGGCGACAGCTTCGACTACGCCGAGGCGTTCAACTCGCTCGACTATGCGGCGGTGAAGCGCGACCTGACCGCCCTGATGACCGACAGCCAGCCCTGGTGGCCGGCGGACTATGGCCACTACGGACCCTTCTTCATCCGCATGGCGTGGCACTCGGCCGGCACCTATCGCACCGGTGACGGGCGCGGCGGCGCGGGCGCAGGCCAGCAGCGGTTCGCCCCGCTGAACTCCTGGCCGGACAACGGCAACCTGGACAAGGCGCGCCGCCTGCTGTGGCCGATCAAGCAGAAATACGGGGCCAGCCTGTCCTGGGCGGACCTGTTCATCCTCGCCGGCAATGTCGCGATCGAATCGATGGGCGGGCCCGTGTTCGGCTTCGGCGGCGGACGAGCCGACGTGTGGGAGCCCGAGAAGGACGTCTACTGGGGCACGGAGGAGAAGTGGGTCGGCGAGGAGGGTAACGAGACCCGCATCCAGCCCGACAAGGACATGGTGCTCGAAGAGCCCCTGGCCGCCATCCAGATGGGTTTGATCTATGTGAACCCGGAGGGGCCGGGCGGCGTGCCCGAGGCGCTGCAGTCCGCGCGGGACATCCGCGAGACCTTCGCCCGCATGGGCATGAACGACGTGGAAACCGCCGCCCTGACGGCCGGCGGCCACACCTTCGGCAAGGCCCACGGCAATGGCGACGCCTCCAAGGTCGGCATCAGCCCCGAAGGCGCCGACATCGCGCAACAGGGCCTAGGGTGGGTCTCGGGTCACGAGAGCGGGATGGGCGACCACACCATCACCTCGGGCATCGAGGGCGCCTGGACCCCCACGCCGATCACCTGGGACATGACCTATTTCGACATGCTGCTGGACCACGAGTACGAGCTGGTCCGCTCGCCGGCCGGCGCGAAACAGTGGCAGCCGGTCGGCAATCCGGACGAGACCCTGGCCCCGGCCGCGCACACCCCCGGCAAGCGCGTGCCGACGATGATGACCACCGCCGACATGGCCTTCAAGGTCGACCCCGCCTACCGGGTCATCATGGAGAAGTTCCGCGCCGACCCGGCCTATTTCGCCGATCAGTTCGCCCGCGCCTGGTTCAAGCTGTGCCACCGCGACATGGGACCGAAGATCCGCTACCTCGGCCCGGACGTCCCCGCCGAGGACCTGATCTGGCAGGATCCGATCCCGGCCCATACCGGACCGACCCTGTCGGACGCCGATGTGAAGACGCTGAAGGACGCCATCGCCGCGTCCGGCCTGTCGGTCGCCGATCTGGTGCGGACGGCCTGGGCCTCGGCCGCGACCTATCGCGGGTCCGATCACCGGGGCGGGGCCAACGGCGCCCGCATCCGCCTGGCGCCCCAGAAGGACTGGGAGGTCAACGAGCCCGAAAAGCTGTCGAGGGTCCTGGCCGCCTATGAGAGCATCAAGGCGTCGTCGGGCCTGAACGTCTCCATCGCCGACCTGATCGTTCTGGGCGGCTCGGTCGGGATCGAGCAGGCGGCCAAGGCGGCGGGTCACGCGATCGAGGCGCCCTTCACGCCGGGCCGCACCGACGCCACGGCCGAACAGACCGACGTCGAGGGCTTCAAGGTTCTGGAGCCCCGCGCCGACGGCTTCCGCAACTATCTGCAGGTGCGCTTCAACGTGCCCACGGAGGAGCTGCTGGTCGATCGGTCTCAGCTGCTGGGCCTGACGGCGCCGCAAATGACGGTGCTGGTCGGCGGCCTGCGCGTCCTCGGGATCAACCACAGGGATTCCAGGGACGGCGTCCTGACGGAGCGTCCGGGTCAGCTGACCAACGACTTCTTCGTCAATCTGCTCGACATGAACACGGCATGGAAGCAGGTCGACGGCTCGGCCGACGAGACCTTCGTCGGGTCGCATCGCGGCACCGGCGAACAGAAATGGACGGCGACGCGCACCGATCTGGTGTTCGGCTCCAACTCCCAGCTTCGCGCCCTGGCGGAGGTCTACGCCTCGGCCGATGCGGGCGAGAAGTTCGTCCGGGACTTCGTCGCAGCCTGGGTCCAGGTGATGAACAACGACCGTTTCGACCTGCCGGCGCCGCGCCTGCGGGCCGAGAAACTGGCCAGCTGAGCGTGGACGCGCCCGCCTCGACCCCGCGGTCGAGGCGGGCCGCTCCATAGATTCGATCGATGGCCTTTGCCTCCGATCAAACGAACGCCTATGTCGGCCGCATGCTGCCGACCCTGCGCCAACTCCAGTACCTGAAGCTCCTGGCCGAGCACGGCTCCTTCAGCCGCGCCGCCGAGGCGGCCCTGGTCAGCCAGCCGGCCTTGTCCGCCGGAGTGCAGGAGCTGGAAAAGGTCCTGGGCGCGCCCGTGGTCGAGCGGACGCGGGGAAATGTCCAGCTGACGGCCGTCGGCGCCGAGGCCTGTCGTCGCGCCGAGGATGTGTTGGCCCGGACCGAGGATCTGGTCGAGGCGGCGCGAAACGCCGGGCGGCCCCTGTCGGGGCGGTTGCGGCTGGGTGTGATCCCGACGGTGGCCCCCTTCCTCCTGCCTGCGACCCTTCCGGGGTTGAAGGCCGCCTATCCGGCGCTTCGCCTCTTTATCCGCGAGGACCTGACGCCGCGCTTGATCGCGGGACTGAAGGCGGGTCAGCTGGACTGCGCCGTGATCGCGCTTCCGTACGAGGCCTCGGGGATCGAGCACGCGCGCATCGGCGATGACGAGATTCTGGCGGTGGCGCCGGTGGGGCATGCCCTGGCCGGGCCGGGCGCCGTCGGGCCGGGCTCGCTGAAATCCGAGGATCTCATCCTGCTTGAGGACGGCCACTGTCTGCGCGACCAGGCGCTCGCCGCCTTCGATATCGAGGCGCCCAAGGGGGACGACGTCTTTGCGGCGACCTCGTTGCATACGCTGGTGCAGATGGTCGGTTCGGGCCTGGGCGTGAGTTTCCTGCCGCAGATGGCGGTGCGGGCCGGGCTTGCCGATAATCCGTCGGTCGTGACCCGCCACATCGCCCCGACCGGCGCCCGCGCCGTCCCCAGCCGCGAGATCGTCGTCGCCTGGCGCTCGGGATCCAGCCGGGCGGCGGAGGCGCGCCTGCTGGCCGAGGCCATGAGTTCGGACGGAGCATTGCAGAAAAGAAACTAGGCGATCCGCAAGCGTTGCTGCATCTGGCCGAAAGACACTGTTTTTCGGACCCGAAGATGAAGATCCCCGCCCTTTTGCTGATCGCCTCCGCCCTGTCCTGCGCCGCCTGCGCCCCCGTGGTTCAGGGCGGTCCGCCGCTCGGCCTGCCGCCGGGCCTGGCCGAGACGGCCTCGGTCGGCACTGTCTATGTCTCGACAGGCTGGGTGAACGCGGACGAGGATTTCGCCTCGACCTTCGCCGAGGAGGTCGACGAGGAGATGCAGTCCTGCGCCTACGGCACCTATCCGCTGGACCTGCGCATCCATGTCGACGAGGTGCGCCGCGCCGGCCGCCTTCAGACAGCCCTGACCGGCGAAGGCGAGCACGAAATCCGCGCCGTGGCCGAACTGGTCGATCCT
The DNA here is from genome assembly GCF_027912535.1 of Brevundimonas sp. NIBR11. Lineage (NCBI taxonomy): Bacteria > Pseudomonadati > Pseudomonadota > Alphaproteobacteria > Caulobacterales > Caulobacteraceae > Brevundimonas > Brevundimonas sp. NIBR11. The sequence continues at coordinate 19,748 of NZ_CP115465.1, forward strand.
CGCCGGGACAACGAGATCATGGGCCGCTATCCCCTGATCGTTCGCGCGGACGCCGGCGGCCGTCTGGCCGGGGTTCTGGGCGATCGCCAGATGATCGCATCGGAGGCGTTCGGCCGCGCGCTGTGCGACGCCGCCTTCGCCCGCAATCCCCGCCGACCCGGCCCGCACAACGCGACGGCGGGATAAAGAAAAGGCCGGCGGATCGCTCCGCCGGCCCTTCGATCTTTCACCCTGTCGCCAGACCTATTCGGCCGCGATCGGCTCCGAGCCGTCGTTGGCCAGGTTCCGCAGGACGTACGGCATGACGCCGCCGGCGCGCAGGTATTCCAGCTCGGTCTGGTTGTCGATGCGGCAGCGGACCGGGAAGCGGGCCATCTTGCCGTCCGACGGACGGAACAGCTCGACCCACAGGTCCTGGCGCGGCTTCAGACGGCCGGTGTTGGCGTCGGTCAGGCCGCGGATGGTGACGATCTCCTCACCCGTGAGGCCCAGCTTCAGCCAGCCGTCCTGTTTGAACTGCAGCGGCACCACGCCCATGCCGATCAGGTTGGAGCGGTGGATCCGCTCGAAGCTCTCGGCGATGACGGCGCGGACGCCCAGAAGGTTGGTGCCCTTGGCCGCCCAGTCGCGCGACGAGCCGGTGCCGTATTCCTTGCCGGCGAAGACGACCAGCGGACGGCCCTCCGACTGGTAGCGCATGGCCGCGTCGTAGATCGACATGGTGTCGCCCGACGGGAAGTGCTTGGTCACGCCGCCCTCGATGTCAGGCGTGATCTTGTTGCGGATGCGGATGTTGGCGAAGGTGCCGCGCATCATGACTTCGTGGTGGCCGCGACGGGCCCCGTAGGAGTTGAAGTCCAGAGCGTCCACGCCGTGGTTGGTCAACCACTGGCCGGCCGGCGAGGTCTTCTTGATCGAACCGGCCGGGGAGATGTGGTCGGTGGTGATCGAGTCGCCGAAGATGGCCAGGACGCGGCCCTCGACGATGTCCTTCACCGGCGCCGGCTGCATCGACAAACCTTCGAAGTACGGCGGGTTGGCGACGTAGGTCGAGGAGCCGTCCCAGCTGTAGGTCTGGCCGCCGGTGACCTTGATCGCCTGCCAGTGCTTGTCGCCCTTGAAGACGTCCTTGTAGCGTTTGGCGAACATGGCCGGGGTGACCGACTTGCGCTGGATGTCGGCGACTTCCTGGGTGGTCGGCCAGATGTCCCTCAGGAAGACGTCCTTGCCCTTCTTGTCCTTGCCGATCGGCTCCTTGGTGATGTCGATCCGCATCGAGCCGGCCAGGGCGTAGGCGACGACCAGCGGCGGCGAGGCCAGGTAGTTGGCCTGGACGTCCGGGTTCACCCGACCTTCGAAGTTGCGGTTGCCCGACAGGACCGAGGTCGCGACGATGCCGTTCTCGTTGATCGCCTTGGAGATCGCCGGGTCCAGCGGGCCGCTGTTGCCGATGCAGGTGGTGCAGCCGTAGCCGACCAAGTTGAAGCCGATGGCGTCCAGATCCTTCTGCAGGCCGGCGTCGGTCAGATAGTCGGTGACGACCTGCGACCCCGGGGCGAGCGAGGTCTTGACCCAGGGCTTGGGCTTCAGGCCCAGGGCATTGGCCTTCCTCGCCACCAGACCGGCGGCGATCAAGACCGAGGGGTTGGAGGTGTTGGTGCAGGAGGTGATGGCCGCGATCACGACATCGCCGTCGCCGACCGTGAACTTCTCACCGTCCACCGCGACGCGCGCGGCGTCCGGGGTGCGGGCGAAGGTTCCGGTCAGGTGGCCTTCAAACTCGGGAGCGGCGGTGGTCAGCTCGACGCGGTCCTGCGGACGCTTCGGACCGGCCAGCGAGGGCACGACGGAGGCAAGGTCCAATTCCAGGGTGTCGGTGAAGACCGGCTCTTCGGAGTTTTCGTCGATCCACAGGCCTTGCGCCTTGGCGTAGGCCTCGACCAGGGCGACGCGCGCCTTGTCGCGACCCGTGGCGGTCAGGAAGTCGATGGTCGCCTGCGACACCGGGAAGAAGCCGCAGGTGGCGCCGTACTCCGGGGCCATGTTGGCGATGGTCGCCTGGTCTTCCAGCGTCAGGCCGGTCAGGGCGTCGCCGAAGAACTCCACGAACTTGCCGACCACGCCTTTCTTGCGCAGCATCTGGGTGACGGTCAGGACCAGGTCGGTGGCGGTGGCGCCTTCCGGCAGGCGGCCGGTCAGCTTGAAGCCGATGACTTCCGGGATCAGCATCGGGATGGGCTGGCCCAGCATGGCGGCCTCGGCCTCGATGCCGCCGACGCCCCAGCCCAGAACGGCCAGGCCGTTGATCATGGTGGTGTGGCTGTCAGTGCCGACGACGGTGTCGGGATAGGCGACGGTCGTCTTGCCTTCGGTCAGTGTCCAGACGGTCTGGGCCAGGTTCTCCAGGTTGACCTGGTGGCAGATGCCGGTGCCGGGCGGCACGACGCGGAAATTATTGAAGGCCGAGGAACCCCAGCGCAGGAAGTTGTAGCGCTCGATATTGCGCTCGTACTCCCGCTCGACGTTCTGGCCGAAGGCCTTGGCCGTGCCGAAGTGATCCACCATGACCGAGTGGTCGATGACCAGGTCGACGGGGACCAGCGGGTTGATCTTGGTGGCGTCGGCGCCCAGCGCCGACATGGCGTCGCGCATCGCGGCGAGGTCCACGACGGCCGGAACGCCGGTGAAGTCCTGCATCAGGACGCGGGCCGGGCGGAAGGCGATCTCGTGCTCCACCGAGCCCTTGTTCTCGATCCAGGCGGCGACGGCCTTGAGGTCAGCCTCGGTGACCGAGACACCGTCTTCGTTGCGCAGCAGGTTCTCCAGCAGCACCTTCATCGAGCGCGGCAGACGCGAGATGCCGGCCAGACCGGCTTCCTCGGCGGCGGGAAGGCTGTAATAGGCGTATTTCTTGCGCCCGACGGAAAGGTCCTGACGGGTCTTGAGGCTGTCGACTGACGGCATGGGAGAAGTCCTCTGGTCAAAGCCGCCCGGACATCCGGTTGCGCCGTCTCGCGGCGATCGCAGGGGCGCACAGGTCCCTTGCGCGCGCGGCGACAGCCTGCTGCGGCGACCGCGCATATAGCCCCGGTCGCGGGGTGCGTCCATGTACCCACGTCCCGCGCAGGGACATTGAGAACGGGTCGCAGAAACAACGCTCTCCCTACCACTTGTGGGAGGATGGCTGAGCTCGGGGAAGCCGGGTGGGGGCGGCATTGCGACATGTCGACGGTCTTTGTGGGGATCGCCCTGCCGCCCCCACTCCGTCGCTTCGCGACGCTCCTCCCCCGAGGGGGAGGGAGAGGATGATCCACACCCTGTCTGCGACCGACTTGAGCCTCACGCGCGGGGAGCGGACGCTGTTTCGTTCGCTGTCGTTCTCGCTCGCCGCCGGGCAGGCTGTCGCCCTGACCGGCGCCAACGGCGCGGGCAAGACCAGCTTGCTCCGCGCAGTCGCCGGTTTCATCCGACCGGAGGTCGGGGAGATCGTTTTTCGCGACGCCGACGACCAGCCGATCGAGGCCGATCTGGCGCGCGCGCACGAGGTGCATCTGCTGAGCCATCTCGACGGGCTGAAGGGTCAGCGGACGGCGCGTGACGAGCTGATGTTCCAGTCGCAATGGCTGGGCCGCAGTCACCATGGCATCGATGAGGCGATCCAGACCCTGGGCCTCAAGCCGCTGCTGGATCTGGAGGTGCGCAAGCTCTCGGCCGGACAACGGCGGAGACTGGCGCTGGCGCGACTGATCGGCTCGCCGCGCGCCCTGTGGCTGCTGGACGAACCGCTGAGCCCGCTGGATGCGAAATGGCGCGAGGCGGTGGGCGCGATGATGGCGCGGCATCTGGCGGGTGGCGGCCTGATCCTGGCGGCCGTGCACGATCCGCTGCCGGTGCCGACGCGGCCGCTCGATCTGGGGGCGGGACGATGAGCGCAGCGTCCGTCCTGTTCCGGCGCGAGCTCGCCTTGGCCTGGGGCGGCGGCGGCGGGCCCTTGCTGGCGTGTGGCTTCTTCGCCTGCCTGACCACGGTCGTTCCCTTGGCGGCAGGGGGCGATCCCAATGTGCTGAAGCCGGTGGCGGCTGGGATCGCCTGGCTGGCCTTGGCCCTGTCGAGCCTGCTGTCTCTGGAGAGGCTGTTCGAACGCGATCTGGAGGACGGGGCGCTGGACCTTCTGGCGACCGGGCCGTTGCCGCTGGAGGCTATCTTCGCGATCAAGGCGATCAGCCAGTGGCTGGCGACGGGCCTGCCTCTGGCCTTGACCGCGCCGGTCGCTGCGCTCGCTCTGGGTCAGCCGATCGAGCTGGCGCCGCTGACCGCGCTGTCGGCTCTGATCGGCGGTCTGGGGTTCGCCTTCACCGGGGCTCTGGGCGCGGCCCTGGCATTGGGGGCGAAGCGGGGCGGGCTGCTGATCGCGGTGGTGGTCCTGCCGCTATTCATTCCGCCGGTAGTGTTCGGATCGGGCGCGCTGGACAGGGCGGCGGCGGGCCTAAGCCCTCTGTCGGCCCTGGCCCTGCTGACGGCTTATGTGCTGTTCGCGGCGGTCATCGCCCCGCCGGCTGGCGCTGCGGCGATCCGCAGCGCCCAGGGGTAGTTTTCCGTCTAGCGAACGGCGGCGTAGGTCGTCAGCGTCTGGACCAGACGACCGTGCTCGCGCGCTGTCATGCAGCGCGGGGCGGACCAGGTCTCACCCGCCGCGCGGGCCTGCAGCGCCTGATCGGCGGTGATGAAGGCCGGCGGCGTCCCATGCTCGCGACGGAAGGCGCTGCGGGTCGCGGCGTCATTGGCGCACATCATCACCACGCGCTGGGCGCCGACGGGCGCCTCGGTCGGGAAGCGCGTCTGATGCGCCAGGGCGGGCGCGGCGACGGATCCGGCGATCGTCACGACGGCGGCGAGGGTGGTCAAACGGTTCATGGCGGTCTCCTCCAAAGACCAGAAAGATGTCTGGGTTCGGAGGAATAATGCGCGCGATCGCGACTCTGTAAAGAAAATACGACAACTCTGCTGCAAACGGATGAAATTGACAGCGGCTCGCAGACGGTCTCGCCTGGCTGCGGCGCCTTTTCGGGGTCTGGCGCGTTGTGTTCCCCCGTGAAGCGCCTCCTGCCCAACTCCCTGAATTTGCCCTCGAACTGGCAGGACGTGCGCACGCGCGCCCTGGTTCCGGCGACCGTTCGTGTGCGCGAGTGGCGCGACTGGGTCGTGGAGAACGATCCCGTTTACGGTTCTTTCCGGCGGCCCGGCCGCACCGAGAAGATCGCGGCCTCGGTGACCCTGCTGCTGGTTTTGGCGGTCGTGGTCTTCCTGATGCTGTTCGACTGGAACTGGCTGAGAGGTCCGATCGGGCGCTGGGCCTCGGGCAAATACGACCGTGAGATCGCGCTCCAGGGCGACCTCGACGTGAACCTGTTCAGCTGGACGCCGTCGGTGATCGTCAACGATCTGAAGTTCGGCGGGCCGAACTGGGCCCGCGAGGCCGACACCGCCGACGTCGATCGGATCGAGGCGCGCTTCCGCCTGCGCAAGCTCTTCGCAGGCCAGATCGAGATGCCGCTTCTGGCCATCACCCGGCCCAACGTGGTGCTCATCTCCACCGAAGACGGCCGCCAGAGCTGGGATCTGGAGCCGGACAAACCGGACACCGGCGAAGGCATGAAACTGCCGCTCATCAACCAGCTGATCATCCAGGACGGCCGTGTTTCTCTCGACGCCCAGGATCGCGACCTCACGCTGGAGGCGGCCGTCCAAGCGCGCGAGGCCGCCTCTGCGTCCGATGGCGACACCGGCTTCGTGCTGAACGGGGAGGGCTCGATCAACGGCTCGCCTCTGACTTTGCGGATCGAGGGCGGCGCCTTCGTCAACATCCGGCGCGACCGGCCCTATCGGTTCGAAGCGACCCTGGCCGGCTCGGGCTCGCGCCTGGTGGCCAAGGGAGCGATCACCCGACCCTTCGATCTCGGGCAGTTCACTTCGACGCTTAGCCTGCAGGGGCGGAACCTGAACGACCTCTATCTGCTGACGGGGTTGACCCTGCCCAACACGCCGCCTTACCGGTTGTCGGGCGCCCTGACGCGCGACGACGCAATCTGGACCTTCAACGACTTCAGCGGTCGCGTCGGTTCGTCGGACCTGGCGGGCGACGTGCGAGCCGAGGCCGGCGAGCGGTTGCGGGTCGAGGCCGAGCTGACCTCGCAGCGGCTCGATATCGACGACCTCGCGGCCATCCTGGGGGCCGAGACCCGCACCAACGCGGCGGGGACGGACACCACCGTCGTCGCGTCCGGCGCGGGACCGGCGATGCTGTTGCCCGACGCCACGCTGCAGGTGGATCGCCTGCGCTCCATGGACGGGACCCTGACCTATCGCGCCGCCAGCGTGAAGGCGAACGACCTCGACATCCGCCGCGTCAATCTGGGCGCGGTGCTCCAGAACGGGATTCTCGATCTAGATCCTGTCGCCTTCACCTTCAATCGCGGCGAACTGAACGGCACGGCGCGGATCAATGTCACGCGCGACACGCCTTACAGCGCCATGGACTTCCGTCTGGCCGGCTATCCTCTGGAATCGATCATCCCGGCGAAAGGGGGCGTCGCTCCTGTCACGGGCCGGGCGCTGGGGCGCGCGCGGCTGGAAGGGCCGGGCAGTTCGATCCATCGCTTCGCGGCCGCATCCAAGGGCTCCATCAGCTTCGTCGTGCCCCAGGGCGAGATGCGCGCCGCCTTCGCAGAGCTGCTGGGCATCAACGCCAGTGCGGGCCTGCTGAAACTGCTGAGCGGAGACCAGTCCCGCAGCACCATCCGCTGCGCCGTCGCCGACTTCGATGTCAGCAACGGCGTCGCCCGCGCCAAGACCTTCGTCGTCGACACCGACGTGGTGCTGGCCCAGGGGTCCGGCGCCATCAATCTCGGCACCGAAACCCTGGACCTGAAGATCGACGGCGAGTCCAAGAAGCCGCGCCTGCTGCGTCTCTGGACGCCCATTCATGTGCGCGGTCACCTGTCGGCGCCCAGCGTCGGGGTCGAAACAGGCCAGATCGTCGCCCAGGCCGGGGTGACGGGTCTGCTGGCGGCCGTCGTCGCCCCGGTCGCGGCCCTGTTCGCCTTCGTCGATCCGGGTCTGGCCGAGGACGCAAACTGCGGCGCCCTGATCGCCAATGCGCGGTGAGGCCGGACGACGGTTCCGGTCGTAACTGATCGACCCGCCAGTGAGAGACCGCCGCCCATGACCCGCAGAGGCCTGTTCGCACCCTTCCTGGGCGGCGTAGTCGCGTCGCTCGCTGCGGCGTGCAGTCCATTGGGGATGCTCAACACCCTCGGTCCGCGCGACCGGGGCGTCAGGCGGGTCGCTCGCGATCTCGAGTACGGCCCCGACCCGCGCCAGAAGTTCGACGTCTATGCCCCTAGCGCGGCCGGTGCCTCGACCTCCCTGCCGACGCTCGTCTTCTTCTACGGCGGCGGCTGGGATTCAGGGTCGAAGGACCTCTACGGCTGGGCGGCCCAGGCCCTGGCGGCGCAGGGGTTCGTCGTCGCCGTGCCAGACTACCGCCTGGTCCCCGACGTCCTCTTCCCTGTCTTCATCCAGGATGCGGCCGCCGCGACCGCGCGGGTGTGCGAGGTCGTTTCGGCCCATGGCGGCGACCCGGATCGGCTGGGCGTCCTCGGCCATTCGGCGGGCGCCCATCTGGCCATGATGATCACGCTCGACCGCCGATACATGGCCGCTGTGGGCAAGCCGGATCTGATAAAGGCGGCGGCGGGGCTGGCGGGGCCCTACGACTTCCTGCCGTTCGACGTGGCTTCCTCGATCAACGCCTTCGGCCAGGCCCCTGACCCGGAACAGACCCAGCCCCTGCATTTCGCCCGCGCCGACGCCCCGCCGCTGTGGCTCGGCCACGGCACGGCCGACGTCATCGTCCACGACGAAGACACCGTCCTGCTGGAAGCGCGGATGCGCGAACTGGGCGGAGACTGCGAGGCGAAACTCTATCCGGGCCTCAGCCACGAGGACCTGATCGCGACCTTCTCACCCCTGTTCCGCAAGAAGGCGCCGGTGCTGGCGGACGTTTCCGCCTTCTTCCAGCACCGGCTGGGCTGAGCTTAGAACCGATGCGCCACGATGCGGCAAAGTTCGGCCGCCGCCAGAACGCCGGCCGTGGTTAGGAGCACGCGCTTGCAGCAGTGCAGAACCGCCAGGACTTCGCCTGACGGCATCCGATCGTCCGTCACCTCACTAAGAGACTGACGTCGCCGTCCGCAGCCGCACCCCACGCCCCGCGTCGATAGTCTTTTCGCAGGCGCCGATGGTCCTCAAAGCCGCATCCGATTATATCCGCTCAATGTCCGTGATCTCGCCCGACCCCCTCGTTTCCGCCGATGGCCCGGAGGTCGCAACCGCCACGCCCGTCCGCTTCGTGGGTCCCAAGGCGGCGCTCGACCCCGCCGCCCAGGCCTGGGCCGACCGGATGGGGTTCAAGGGCAAGCCGGGCGAGGTGCTGGCCGTTCCGGGCGCGGCGGGCGCGATCGACCATGTCCTGATCGGCGCCGGCAAGATCTTCGACCCCATGATTGCGCGGGCCCTGTCCGCCAGACTGCCCGCCGGCCTCTATCGGCTGGAGGCGGAGCCTGAGGACGCCCAAACGGCGGCCCTGGCCTTCCTGCTCGGACGCTATGTATTCGACCGCTACAAGACCAAGGATCGGGCCGAGGTTCGGTTGGTCGCTCCGGACGGGTTCGACATCGAGGAGGCGAGCCGCATCGCCGCCGCCTGCGCCCTCGCCCGCGAGATGGTCGACACCCCGCCCGCCGACATGGGCCCCCTGCAGATGGAGACCATCGCCCGAGAGATCGCCGAGGCCCATCGCGCGACGATCTCGGTGGTGACCGGCGACGCCCTGCTGGAAGAGAACTATCCGGCCATCCACGCTGTCGGCCGCGCCGCCGCACCGCACCGCGCGCCGCGGATCATCGAGATCGGCTGGAATCTCGACCAGACCGACCGCCCCCTGATCGCCCTGGTCGGCAAGGGGGTGGCGTTCGACACCGGCGGGCTGGACATCAAGTCGGCCGCCGGGATGCGCAACATGAAGAAGGACATGGGCGGCGCCGCCCATGCCCTAGCGCTCGCCCGTCTGGTCATGCAGGCCGACCTGCCCATCCGCCTCGTAGTTCTGGTCGCAGCGGTGGAGAACGCCATCTCGGGCGACGCCTTCCGGCCCGGCGATGTGCTCTCGAGCCGCAAGGGGCTGACCATCGAAATCGGCAATACGGACGCCGAGGGGCGTCTGATCCTCGCCGACGCCCTGGCCCGAGCGGGCGAGCATGAGCCCGACCTGACGCTGGACTTCGCCACCCTGACCGGAGCCGCCCGGATCGCCCTGGGGCCCGAACTGCCACCCCTCTATACCGACGACGAGGCCCTGGCCGCCGACCTCTTGGCGGCGGCGGATCAGGTGCGTGATCCCCTGTGGCGGATGCCGCTGTGGCCGGGGTATCGCGCGTCGATCGACTCGGACATCGCCGATGTGCGGAACGACAGCGCTGCCTGGGCCCAAGGCGGATCGATCACCGCCGCCTTGTTCCTGCAGAAGTTCGCCCCGACGACCGGAGCCTGGGCCCATCTGGACGTCTTCGCCTGGAACAGCCGGGGCCGCCCCGGCCATCCCGAGGGCGGCGAGGCCCAGAGCCTGCGCGCCGCCTACGCCATGCTGAAGGCGCGATACGCGGGCTGAGGCCCCCATGCCGGTCGGTCGTCGTCGGCGGGTTTGCGTCTCAGCCGCCCCTGATGACGAGGCCTCGGCGCGCGCCCGGCCAGTCGCGTTGTGACGGCGGCGACCGCGCGCCTAGTCAGGGCCCCGACTTGCGCCTTCGCCACCTTCAAGCCGCTGGCGGCCAGGACGGCGGCAGTGATCAGGAGAGCATCGATCAGCATTCCGACGTCGAACATCACGGCCCAGGCCGCGATCTCGGGCGCCATGAACCCGTAAATCATCATCCCCTCGGCCTCGAACAACAGGGTCATGGCGATCCCGGCCGCGATCAGCCCGCCATAGAAGAGGATACGCCACACCGCCGTGCGCGTCAGCCAGCGCGCGGGCGCCTCGACCAGCCAGCAATTCAGGCTCTTCGCCAGACCCGTCTCCGGAAACAGGACGGTGATCGCCGCCACCAGGATCGTCATCGCCGCCAGCGCCGACATGGCCCCTCCGTTCACGCCGATCTGAACTGGCGATCCGTCGATGTGATTCAAGAGGCTTGGGACCGGCTCAAGCAGCGAGCGGCCGCGCCGCGAGCGGTAGCCCACCAGAAAGTCCCTCCCATTAAGAGGATTTTCGCGGTTGCATGCGATAAACCCGGTCCAACCGTCAGGACTCCCGCTTGACCGATACCGCCGCCGTTTCCGCCGCCCGCACCACCCTGGCCCGCCCCGATCTGGCGGCCTTGGCGCTGGAAGGCCGCGTGCGGGCGGACGCCTATCGGGCGACCGAGGCCATGCGCTGCTCGGCGTCGGTGGCCGACATTCATGCCGAGGCGGACACGACCTCCGAGCGGATCAATCAGTTGCTGCACGGCGAGATCTTCGATGTTCTGGATCGTCGCGGCGGGCGGGTCTGGGGCCAGGCGCGGCGCGACGGGACCGTCGGATGGGCCGACGCCTTGGCGCTGGTTCCGCACATCGGCCTGCCGACACGGCGCGTCGCCTCGACCGAGGCCGCCCTGCCGCTGAACGCCTTGACCGACGATGCGGACGCCGTCCCGATCGGTCAGTTCGCGGTCGATCCCGTCGCCGTGGCCGAGACCTTGCTGGGCGTGCCCCACAGCCTGGGCGCCCGGTCCTCCAGGTCCACGGACTGCTCGGGTCTGGTGCAGCAGGCCCTCTTCGCCTGCGGTCTCGCCGGTCCCCGTCACTCCGATGAACAGGCCGAACTCGGCGTCGCCGTCTCGCGCGATCAGGCCCGGCGCGGCGATATCGTCGTCTGGCTGAACGTCTCGTCCGACCACAGCTGGACCGGACATTCGGCCTTCATGCTGGACGAGACCCGGGTCATCCACGCCACCGGCTTCCATGGCGCTGTCGTCAGTGAGGCGTTCGCCGAGGCCGACGCCCGCTATCTGTCGGGCGGCTTCGAGCCCGCGGTCTTCCGCCGCCTCTGATCCCCCAAAAGAAAGCAGGCGGCCCGTAAGGACCGCCTGCTTCAAGCCTGTCCTGTCGTTCGACCTCAGTCGTTGGACGGAGCGCTCGTGGCCGCCGGGGGAGCGACGTCGCCCGTCTGGGTCGTGGCGGCGCCGGTCGCGGCCTCGGCCGGGGCGGCGCCCGATTCCGTGCCCGCGGTCGCGGCGTCGGCGGGAGCCGCGCCTTCCGCCGGGGCGGCGGCGCCAGGCTGACGCGCGGGATCCGGCGCCGGAATGGCGAAACCGGTCGAGCCCTGCGAGCGCAGATAGGCGATCAGGTTGATGCGGGTCGGCGTGTCCCGCAGACCGGCGAACGACATCTTGGTGCCCGGCACATAGCGGTTCGGGGCGGTGATGAAGGTGTTCAGCTGGTCATAGCCCCAGGTCGGCGCCTCGGCCTTGTGCGCGGCCATGGCGTCGGAATAGGCGAAGCCGGCGCGGTGCATGACCGGACCGCCCACAACGCCATACAGGTTCGGGCCGATGCCGTCGGGACCGCCGGCGGCGATGTTGTGGCAGGCCTGGCAGCGCGCGAAGGCGGCTTCACCGGCGGCCAGGTCCGCGGCCGGCAGGACCGTACCCCAATCCGGCGGCAGCTCGGCCTCGGCGGCGCCCGCGTCGGCTTCGTCAGGCACGTTGACCAGATAACCCATCTTCTCGGGGGCGTGCGTCGCATAGATCGCGCCCGAGACCTGCTGGACCACCAGGATGGCGAACACCGTCCCCAGGCCCGCACCGAAAATCTTGTTCCACTTCAGATCGCCGCTCATCGCGTCGTCGCATCCCGTCTCTGGAGGCCCGGGTCAGCGCATCAAACCGGGCGAAATCTTGATTGGCGGTCTCTTACACGCTAGCGCCGCCTTCGCAACCGGCCCCGGACCTCACTTTGAGGATCGGTGTGTCGCATGACCGAAAGGCCGCGCATGACGCCTTTGATACTGATACCCACTCGCATGTCGGCGACCCGTCTTCCGGGCAAGCCCCTGGCCGATATCGGCGGCAAACCCATGGTGATCCGGGCCTGGGAACAGGCTGTCCTGTCGGGTCTCCCGGTCGCCGTGGCCGCGGGCGATCAGGAGATCGTCGAGGTCATCGAGGCGGCCGGCGGCACGGCCGTCCTGACCGATCCCGACCTGCCGAGCGGGTCCGACAGGGTCCTGGCGGCTCTGGAGACGCTCGATCCCGACGGCGACTATGATTCGGTGATCAATCTTCAGGGCGACATGCCGCTGGCCGACCCCGGCATCGCAACCGCCTGCGCCGCCCTTCTTCACGGCGAGCCCGGGTGCGACATCGCCACCTTGGTCGCGCCTGAGGCCGATCTCTCGGATCGGTCGAACGTCGATGTGGTCAAGGCCGTCCTGGCGCTGGCCGAGGGCCACAAGCACGGCCGCGCCCTCTACTTCACCCGTTCGACCCTCTACGGCGACGCGCCGGTCTGGCGTCACATCGGCGTCTACGGCTACCGCCGCGAAGCCCTCAAACGCTTCTGCGCCGCCCCGCCCTCGCCGCTGGAGAAGCGCGAGAAGCTGGAGCAGCTCCGGGCGCTCGAGCTGGGCCTGTCGATCTGGGCGGCCGTCATCGACGAGGCGCCGATCTCGGTGGACAACCCGGCGGATCTGGAAGCGGCCCGGGCGTTGGTCTGAGGCAAACTTTCTCCCTCCCCCCTCGGGGGAGGGTGGGCGGAGCGAAGCGGAGACCGGGTGGGGGCGGCAAGGCTACGCTTCATGGGTCCGTCGCCACGTCGCCGGCCGTTCCCACCCCGTCGCTGCGCGACGACCCTCCCCCGAGGGGGAGGGAGAGCGCCGTGCCTCACTCCAACTCAAACCCGTCCACCCACGCCCGGATCAGGGTATGGGCGATGGCGAAGCTCGGCGGAGCCTTGACCTCGTGCGCCCCGGCCAGGACGGCGGCCGCCTCCTCGCGGGTGAACCAGCGCACGGCCTCCAGCTCAGTCTGGTCCGGCGTGGCGTCGTTGTCCGAGACGTCCGCGATCAGCCCGATCATCAGCTGCGAAGGGAAGGGCCAAGGCTGGCTGGAGTGATAGCGCACCCGCGTCACCGTCAGCCCCGCCTCCTCCTTGATCTCGCGGGCGCAGGCTTCCTCGATCGTCTCCCCGGGCTCCAGGAAGCCTGCCAGCGCCGACATCCGTCCGGCTGGCCAGGCCGCCTGACGGCCCAGCAGGCAACGCCCCTCGAACACCGGCAGCATGATCGTCACAGGATCGACGCGCGGGTAGTGTTCAGCCTCGCAACTCGGACAGACCCGTCGCCAGCCGCCCGCCGACGCCTTCGTTTCGTGTCCGCAGTTGGCGCAGAAGCCGTGGCGCCGACGCCAGTCGAACAGGGACTTGGCCCCGCCCGCCATCGCCGCCTCCGCCCCGGACAGCACCGCCGCCGCCTCGCGCATGCCGGTGAAAACGCCCAGCCCCCGGACCGGTCCCTCCGCCGGATCGACCGGTCCTTCAAGCTCGACCGCGAAGACCGGCGCCGACTTCCACAGCCCCAGGAACACTTCCTGATCGGGCACGGGCGCCAGATCCCGGGCATGGGTCAGCGAAATCCACGCCAGACGCGGCCCGTCGGCATGATCCTCCAGCAGAGGCTGCCCCTCCCAGAAGACCATGGCCAGGGCGTCGGGGCTCTCGGCCTGTTCGGCCAGCCACTCGGGCATGTTGCGAAGGTCGCCGGCGCGATCCAGCGGATTGCCGGCGAAGGTGTTGACGGTCGGGAGGGCCATGTCCGCTTCCTACGATGCTTCCGCGCCTCAGGGGAGAGGCGCCTTGATCTCGCCGTCGGGATTCGCGATATGGGCCTCGGAGATCGCGGGCGAAGGCTTCGCCAACCTGGTCAGGGCCGGAAGGCAGCAGCCACAACGAATTCCCCTTCGGGTCGCGGTCTCCACTTCTCTTTCTTTGGTGCGCTAACGCTCGCAACGCGGTCGCTTGCTGCTTGAGCGCATTGTAGTGCGCTACCACTCGACGCGCGGCGTCTCGCTGCTTGAGCGCGGTTGGCGGGCGCGCTCGCGCGGTTTGCGCTGGAACCTTGGCCGCTCCCGCCCGCTCTTTTGGCCTGTCCAACCGGAGCGACCTCATGAGCATTCTCGGCAACATCCTCGGCAAGATCTTCAACCGCGACAAGGACAAGCCGAAGGCTCCCAGCGCGCCTCAGCAGCCGGCCCCGACCTCCACCCCCGTCCAGGCGCCATCGACGCCCGCCGCCGCCGCCCCCGCGCCCCAGGCCGCCCAGCCCGTCGACGTCGCCGGCATCCTCGACTTCATGAACGACCAGCGGGACCAGAAGCTGAACTGGCGCACGTCCATCGTCGACCTGATGAAACTCCTGGGCATGGAAAGCTCGCTGGCCGAGCGCAAGGAGCTGGCCGACGAGCTCGGCTACACGGGCGACAAGTCCGACAGCGCCTCGATGAACATCTGGCTGCACAAGAAGGTGATCCAGAAGATCGTGGACAACGGCGGCCAGCTACCCCGCGATATGACCGACTGATCGCACAAGGACTCTACGGACCGTCTTACACGCGGTAAGACGGTCCCATGACCGACGTCGACCTTGATTCCGGCGATCCGCCCTGGGCGGAAGACGATGCGCCCGAGCGTGACGAGAACACCGACGACATGTTCGGTGCCCCCGTGCCTGCGCCCGCCGCAGCGGTCGTGAAGGAGTCCATCCCCATTTCCACGCCCGCTCCCGTCGAGGGCGAAGGCGAGGCCTACACCGTCCTCGCCCGCAAATACCGGCCCAGGATCTTCGAGGACCTGATCGGTCAGGAGGCCATGGTCCGAACCCTGACGAACGCCTTTGCCACCGGCCGCATCGCCCACGCTTTCATGCTGACCGGGGTGCGGGGGGTCGGTAAGACCACGACAGCCCGCCTGCTGGCCCGCGCCCTGAACAACGAGACCGACGTCATCGACCGGCCTTCGCTGGAGTTGACCGCCCACGGCCGCCATGACGCGGCCATCATGGCGGGTCAGCACATGGACGTCATGGAGATGGACGCCGCCTCCCACACCGGCGTCAACGACATCCGCGATATCCTCGAAAGCGTCCGCTACGCGCCGGTCGAGGCCCGCTACAAGGTCTACGTCCTCGACGAAGTCCACATGCTGTCGAACCAGGCCTTCAACGCCCTGCTGAAGACGCTGGAAGAGCCGCCGCCCCACGCCAAATTCATCTTCGCCACCACCGAGATCCGCAAGGTGCCGGTGACGATCCTCAGCCGCTGCCAGCGGTTCGACCTGCGCCGCGTAGAGCCGGAAATCCTGGTCGAGCACCTCGGACGCATCGCCACGAAGGAAGGCATGAAGGTCGAGGACGACGCGCTCGCCCTCATCGCCCGCGCCGCCGAGGGCTCGGTCCGCGACGGTCTGTCCCTGCTGGATCAGGCCCTGGTCCAGGGCGAGAAGGGCGAGCCGGTCGCGACCGACACCGTCCGCGACATGCTGGGCCTCGCCGATCGTTCCCAGACCATCGCCCTGTTCGAACAGATCATGGCTGGTCGCACGCCCGAGGCGATCGAAACCTTCCGCACCCTCTACGGCTACGGCGCCGATCCGGTTCAGGTGACCAACGACCTGCTGGAACACTGCCACGCCGCCTCGGTCGCCAAGATGCTGGGTCCGAACGCGACCCGCCTGCCCAACGATCAGGCCCAGAGGCTGGCGGCCATGGGTTCCGCGGTCTCGGCGGGAACCCTGTCGCGAACCTGGTCCATGCTGCTGAAGGCGCTGGACGAGGTCCGCCGCGCGCCCTCGCCAGCCGATGCCGTCGAAATGGCCATCGTCCGCCTCGCCTACGCCGCCGACCTGCCCGGTCCGGAAGAGGCGCTGAAGAAGCTGCAGAACGGCGAACCGCTGGGCGGCGGCGCGGGCGGCCCACGCGGCGGCGGGGGAGGCGGCGGCGCCTCGGCCCAGCTTTCGGTTCGCCCCGCGCCCATCCCGACCCTGCCCGATCCGCAGTCGTTCGAGGACGTCGTGTCCTTGGTCGGTCAGAAGCGCGAGATCGCCCTTCAGATGGAGATCGAGCGCTACGTCCGCCCCGTCTCCTTCGCGCCCGGCCGTCTGACCTTCGAGCCGGTCGCCGGCATGCCCGCCAATCTGGCGACGAAGCTGGCCTCGCGGCTCAAGGAATGGACCGGACGTCAGTGGTTCGTCATCGCCAACGGCGAGGGCGGCGGCGAGACGGTCATCGAGCTCAATCGTCGCGAGACCGCCCAGGTCCGCGCAGAGGTCGAGGCCGACCCTTTCGTCAAGGCGGTGCTGGAGGCCTTCCCCGGCGCCGTCGTCGGCGAGATCAAGACCATCGCCCCCTCGGTCGAGATGCCCGCCATCCCGGATGAGATCGAGGACGACGCGGACTAAAAATTCCGAACCAAAACCCCTATCTGGACTCCCATGAAAGATCTCAACGCCCTGATGCAACAGGCCCAGGCGATGCAGCAGAAGCTGCAGGACGCCCAGGCCAAGATGGCCGAAACCACCGCCGAGGGCACCTCGGGCGGCGGCCTCGTCACGATCGGCCTCAAGGGTCCCGGTGAGGTGACCTCGGTGAAGATCGACGACAGTCTGATGGTCCCCGGCGACACAGAGATCCTGGTCGACCTGATCGTCGCTGCCCATGCCGACGCCAAGCGCAAGCTTGACGCCGTCAACGCCGAGCTGATGCGCGAGGCCGCCGGCCCCATGGCGGGGATGAACATCCCGGGCATGCCGAAACTCTTCTGACTTGGCCGCCTCCGCCGGACCCGAGATCGAGCGCCTGATTTCGCTCCTGGCCAAGCTGCCGGGGCTGGGTCCGCGCTCGGCCCGGCGCGCGGCCCTGGCCCTGCTGAAGCGCCGCGAACAACTGCTCGAACCGCTGGCGGCGTCGCTCGCCGAGACGGCCGCCAAGGTCGTGTCCTGCTCGGTCTGCGGCACGCCGGACACCCGTGATCCCTGCTCCATTTGCTCGGACCCCAACCGCGACAACGCCCTGATCTGCGTCGTTGAGGAGGCGGGTTCGCTGTGGGCCATGGAGCGGTCCGGCGCCTTCCGAGGCAAATACCATGTGCTGGGCGGACTCCTGTCCGCGCTGGACGGGATCGGCCCCGAGGCCCTGCGCGTCTCCGAACTGGTCGGCCGCGTGAAGGGCGGAGGGGTGCGCGAGGTCGTCCTAGCTCTTCCCGCCACCGTCGACGGCCAGACCACCGCCCACTACCTCGCCGACCGGATTTCAGGCGACGGCGTCGAGATCACCTCCCTCGCACGCGGCGTTCCCGTCGGCGGCGACCTCGACTGGCTCGACGACGGCACCATCGTCCAGGCGCTGAGGGCCCGGCGGCCGGCGTGAAGCTGCGACCGCTTCCGACGTAGCGGCATGGTAGGCGCGCGACATGACCCTGATCTCAGCGCCTCCCGGAATCCGACTTAACGGACTATCCCGACTCCAGACTCCAGCGTCTGGTCGATACGAACCCGACTTAACGGACTATCCCGACTCCGACTCTGAGGAGTCGGGTCGGGCCATGGCCCACTCCTTCGACTCCCGCTAAGGAACGGAGCATGAACACGCTCTCGATCGTCCTCGCCATCCTCTCGCTGGTCCTTCTGGGCGGCTTCCTGTGGGCCTTCATGGGCTGGCGGACGGCGACGGCGGCCCTGTCGTCGGCGCAGGAAAAGATCGTCCTTGTCGAGGAGAGCCGGACCACCATGAGCGAACTGCTGAAGGCCCAGGCCGCCCAGTCGGCCCAGGTCATCGCCGACCAGATGGTCACCCGCGCCACCGAAACCTTCCAGGCCCAGGACCGGGTCGCCCGCGAACGGATGGAGGCCCAGCTCAAGCCCGTCGCCGAGACCCTGGCCAAGTTCGAGAGCCAGGTCGCGGCGCTGGAGAAGGCGAGGGCGGAAGAGACCGGCACGCTGAAGGAACAGCTCTCGGCCCTGATGATCGCCTCCTCGGCGACGCGGGACGAGGCCAAGCGGCTGACCGAGGTCCTGCGCGGCAATACCGGCCGCAGGGGCCGCTGGGGCGAACAGACCTGCCGCAATGTGCTTGAGGCCGCCGGTATGGCGGGCAGGTTCGACTTCACCGAACAGACCTCCAGCGCCAATGACGAGGGTCGTCAGATGCGGCCGGACTTCCTCGTGCGTCTGCCCGGCGGCGGCCTGTTCGTCATCGACGCCAAGGTGCCGCTCGCCTTCCCCGACGCATCCGAACCCGACGACGAGGCCCGCGACGCCGCCATGGCCGCCCGCAACGCCGCCAGCATCAAGACCCACGTCCGCGACCTGTCGGCCAAGGCCTATCAGGACCAGTTCAAGCCCAGCCCGGATTTCGTCGCCCTGTTCGTGCCCTCCGACGCCTTCCTGTCCGCCGCCCTGGACCGCGACCCCGACCTGATGACCGACGCGATGGCCCGCCGCGTCATCATCGTCACCCCCTCGACCCTGTTCGCCTTGTGCAAGGCCGTCGCCTACGGCTGGCGCGCCGAGGAGCAGTCGAGGAATGCCGACGAGGTCGCGAAGCTGGGCAAGGAACTCTACAAGCGCCTCTCCGTCATGGGCGGTCACGTCTTCGGCGTCGGCCGTGCGCTCGAACAGGCGGTCGGCAAGTACAACCAGTTCGTCGGTTCGCTGGAGAGCCAGGTCATGGTCTCGGCCAAGCGGTTCGAGGACCTGCAGGTCGACCACGAGGGCAAGCAACTCCCCGACCTGACCGCCATCGACCAGGCGCCGCGCGCCATCAGCCGCCCGGAACTGGTCCACGACCGCGCCGCCGACGCCTGATCGACCGGCGTCTGGATCTCTGACAAGCCCGCTTGCAAACAGGTTTTGGGCTTGTAAAGTATCCTTGTCAAATCGGCGGGGTGTCGAGCGTGACTTCTGGAGGCTGACGTGTCGCAACATCCTTTGGCCCGCTACGGCGCGGTTCTAGGCGTCTGCGGCCTGGCCGGAATGGGCGCGGGCCTGGTCGCGGGGATCGTTACCGCGACCTCGGACCAGACCAGCTGGGGGAGCGCCGCACTGATCGCGGCAGCCGTCGCCTTAGCCATGACGTCAGGGCTCTGGGCCAGTCTCCGGTGGTGGAAGGGTCTCGATGAGGCCGCGCAGGAGGCGCACAAATGGGCCTGGTGGTGGGGCGCGACCGTGGGGGGATGCTTCGCCGGCGTCATCCTTTTGACCCTGCTCCACGGTGTCGGCGAACTCGGCGAGGCGCCGTTCAAATCCACGCTCATGCTGGGCGCGGCCATCGTCATAGGCTTCCAACTCGTCGGCTACGGCGTGGCCTGGGCCGTCTGGTGGCTGAAGCGGCGGTGAGCTCATGAACAACCATCTCCGCGTCCTTCGCGCCGAACGCAGCTGGAGCCAGGCCGATCTCGCCGCCGCCCTCGGCGTCTCGCGCCAGACCGTCAACGCGCTGGAGACGGGCCGCTACGACCCCTCCCTGCCGCTCGCCTTCAAGATCGCGCGGGTCTTCGCCCAGCCGATCGAAGCCATCTTCTCCGACGAAGGAGCCTGATCGTGTCCATCCGCTTTGAAACCCGCCCAACCTCGCTTCTGACGAAGCTGGCCATGTTCGCGAGCCTTGCCCTTCTGGGCGGCCTGTTCGGCTATGTGACCGCCAAGGTCGTCGATCTGCAGGCGACCGCCATCGGCTGGGACGACAGCCTCGCCTTCGCCATGGCCTTCGGCATGCTGACCATCGCGGCCCTTGGCGGCGTCACCATGATCACGAGGCCATCCGCCGTCCCGCCGGGCTGCGGGCTGTTGCAGATCGTCGTCTTCGCCCTGGCCGGGGTGATGTTCCTGGCGCCGATGGTCGCCCCTGCCGCCATCCCGCCCGCCCTCGTCTTCGCCGGCATCGTCGTCGCCTTCGCGGTCCAGACCGTGGCGAATGTCATCGCCTGGCGTCGCGCCGACGAGATGATGCGCCGGGTGATGACCGAAACCTCTACCATCGCCTTCTGGGGCCTGCAGAGCGTCCTCTTCCTCTACGCCTGCGCCGAACGTCTCGCCATGATCCAGCCGGTCAGCGCCTGGGGCATGGCCGGGATCCTGATGGCGGTCTATCTGATTTCGTCCATCATC